>OW818694.1:3860000-3862826 GCA_942493205.1 uncultured Alphaproteobacteria bacterium | reverse complement strand
CCATCCCGCGGCAAACCGGGGAGACATCGTAAAGGAAGGGTCAGTCAGACTTTCGATGTATCCCTTCGGCGGACCTGGCGGCGACCTACTCTCCCGCGCCTTGAGACGAAGTACCATTGGCCCTGGGGGACTTAACGACCGAGTTCGGAATGGGATCGGGTGGGGAACCCCCGGCATAGCCACCAGGTCGGCGGAAGGGATACATTGAAACCCGCATCATTTCAGATGCGAGTGTGAAGACATCATCGAAAGGCAAACAATTATTAGAGTGCGCTTCATGAGTTCAACTAAGAACGATCAAGCCTATCGAGCGATTAGTACCAGTAAGCTGCATGCCTCGCGGCACTTCCACACCTGGCCTATCAACGTAGTAGTCTACTACGGCTCTCAGCGAAGCCTTGTTTTGAGGTTAGTTTCCCGCTTAGATGCTTTCAGCGGTTATCTATTCCACACTTAGCTACCCTGCTGCGCGGCTGGCGCCACGACAGGTCCACCAGAGGTGTGTCCATCCCGGTCCTCTCGTACTAGGGACAGATCCTCTCAAGCTTCGTACACCCACGGCAGATAGGGACCAAACTGTCTCACGACGTTCTGAACCCAGCTCACGTACCACTTTAATCGGCGAACAGCCGAACCCTTGGGACCTGCTCCAGCCCCAGGATGTGATGAGCCGACATCGAGGTGCCAAACTTTGCCGTCGATATGGACTCTTGGGCAAAATCAGCCTGTTATCCCTAGAGTACCTTTTATCCGTTGAGCGATGGCCCTTCCACGCAGGACCACCGGATCACTATGGCCGACTTTCGTCTCTGCTCGACTTGTCAGTCTCGCAGTCAGGCGGGCTTATGCCATTGCACTCGACGACCGATTTCCGACCGGTCTGAGCCCACCATCGCGCGCCTCCGTTACACTTTGGGAGGCGACCGCCCCAGTCAAACTGCCCGCCACGCCATGTCCCGGACCCGGATAACGGGCCGCGGTTAGACGTCAACAACAATAAGGGTGGTATTTCAAGGTTGGCTCCACCGAGACTGGCGCCCCGGTTTCATAGCCTCCCACCTATCCTACACATGTTGTTGCTAACGCCAAGGCGAAGCTGCAGTAAAGGTTCATAGGGTCTTTCCGTCTGACCGCGGGAACCCCGCATCTTCACGGGGAATTCAATTTCGCTGAGCCTATGCTGGAGACAGTGGGGAAGTCGTTACGCCATTCGTGCAGGTCGGAACTTACCCGACAAGGAATTTCGCTACCTTAGGACCGTTATAGTTACGGCCGCCGTTTACCTGGGCTTCAATTCAGAGCTTGCACCCCTCCTTTTAACCTTCAGGCACCGGGCAGGCGTCAGACCCTATACGTCGCCTTGCGGCTTCGCAGAGCCCTGTGTTTTTGATAAACAGTCGCTACCCCCTGGCTTGTGCCACTCTGCAAAGGTTGCCCTAAGCAGAGTCACGCTTATCCCGAAGTTACGCGTGCAATTTGCCGAGTTCCTTCAGCATAGTTCTCTCAAGCGCCTTGGTATACTCTACCTGACCACCTGTGTCGGTTTCGGGTACGGTCTCTGTTGGAGTTATTTCCAGGGACCTCTTCGCTGCCATCCCAATCCAATAAGGTTTGACAACTTACGAGATCCGTCACTTCCAACTGGCCCAGGAATATTCACCTGGTTCCCATCGACTACGCCTTTCGGCCTCGCCTTAGGGGCCGGCTAACCCTGCGCAGATTAGCTTTACGCAGGAACCCTTGGTCTTTCGGCGAGAGTGTCTCTCACACTCTTTGTCGCTACTCATGTCAGCATTCTCACTTCCGATACCTCCAGGAAGGCTCACGCCTTCCCTTCGCAGGCTTACGGAACGCTCCGCTACCGCTTGCAGTAAACTGCAAACCCATACCTTCGGCGTCTGGCTTGAGCCCCGTTACATTTTCCGCGCAGGATCGCTTGACCAGTGAGCTGTTACGCTTTCTTTAAATGATGGCTGCTTCTAAGCCAACATCCTGGTTGTCAAAGCAATCCCACATCGTTTCCCACTTAGCCAGAACTTGGGGGCCTTAGATGATGGTTAGGGTTGTTTCCCTTTTCACGACGGACGTTAGCACCCGCCGTGTGTCTGCCGGACAGTTCTCTTGGGTATTCGGAGTTTGGTTAGAGTTGGTACAGCTCGCGCCGCCCGCATCCATCCAGTGCTCTACCCCCCAAGGAATACATCCGACGCACTACCTAAATAGTTTTCGCGGAGAACCAGCTATGTCCAGGTTTGATTGGCCTTTCACCCCTATCCACAAGTCATCCCAGAATTTTTCAACATTCACGGGTTCGGTCCTCCAGTTGGTGTTACCCAACCTTCAACCTGCTCATGGATAGATCACCTGGTTTCGGGTCGTCATGCGACGTACTTATTCGCCCTATTCAGACTCGCTTTCGCTGCGCCTACACCTAACGGCTTAAGCTTGCACGGCACATGAAGTCGCTGACCCATTATACAAAAGGTACGCCGTCACCACGCGAGGTGGCTCCGACTGCTTGTAGGCTTCCGATTTCAGGTTCTATTTCACTCCCCTCGTCGGGGTGCTTTTCACCTTTCCCTCACGGTACTTGTTCACTATCGGTCATTGAGGAGTACTTAGGCTTGGAGGGTGGTCCCCCCATGTTCAGACAGGATTTCACGTGTCCCGCCCTACTCGAGTCTGTCGCTATTTGACGCCTACGGGGCTATCACCCACTATGGCCGCTCTTTCCAGGAGCGTTCGGCTTTATGTCACGACAGCACTGGCCTGGTCCCGGTTCGCTCGCCACTACTACGGGAGTCTCGGTTGATGTCCTTTCCTCCG